>NZ_JBIBFR010000001.1:0-15094 GCF_042956125.1 Streptomyces sp. NPDC008313 | reverse complement strand
TGTCGGCCTCGACGGTCTTGACGGCGGCCTTGCGGGTGCGCCGGGGCTTCGTCTCCGCGGCCTCGGCCGTGTCGACGGCCGCCTCGGCGGCGGCCTTGGCACGGGTACGGCGCGGCTTGCCTGCCGCGGCCTCGGTGGCGACCGGGGTGGGCGCCACGTCGGTGGTGCCCTCGGCCGTGTCGAGCGCGGTCTCCGCCGGGGCGGCCGCGGCCTTGCGGGTGCGGCGGCGCGGCTTCGCCTCGGGCTCCTCGGCCGTCTGCGCCGGGATGGCCGCCTCGACGCTCTCGGCCGCCTTCGCACGGGTGCGGCGACGCGCCCTCGCGGGCGCCTCGGTGACGTCCTCGGACACGCTCACGGCGGCCTCGGGGGCGGCCTGCGGTTCGGCCACGGCCTCCGCCACCGGTGCCGCCTGCGTCACCGTCTCCGCGGCCTTGCGGCCACGGCGGCGGCGCGGCTTGGCCGCACCTTCCGTCGCCTCCGCGTCGTCGGCCGTGTCCGTGCCCTCGGCGATGGCCACGACGGTCTCGGCCGCCGTGGGCGCGGCGACCTGCTCGGACGTCGCCCCGCCGCGGGTGCGGCGACGGCGGCGCGGGGTACGAGGCTCACCGGCTTCGGAGGACTCGGGCGTCGCCTCGACGGCGGCGGACGGCTCGCCCACCGGCGCCCCGCCGCGCATACGGCGGCGGCGCCGCGGCGTGCGCTCGGCACGCTCGGAGTCGGAGCGCTCACGGTCGCGGTCGCGGTCCGGCCCGGAGGAACGGCCGCCACGGTCACGGTCACGGTCGCGGTCCGGCCCGGAGGAACGGCCGCCACGGCCACGCGGCCCACGCCCGCCCGTCTCGCCGAGATCCTCGACGACCTCGGCGGACAGACCGGCCCGGGTGCGCTCGGAACGCGGCAGGATGCCCTTCGTGCCCGCGGGGATGCTCAGTTCCTCGTAGAGGTGCGGGGACGTGGAGTACGTCTCCGGCGGGTCGCTGAACCCGAGGTCCAGCGCCTTGTTGATGAGCTGCCAGCGCGGGATGTCGTCCCAGTCCACGAGCGTGATCGCGATGCCCTTGGCGCCCGCGCGGCCCGTACGGCCGATGCGGTGCAGGTACGTCTTCTCGTCCTCGGGGGACTGGTAGTTGATGACGTGGGTGACACCCTCGACGTCGATGCCGCGGGCGGCGACGTCGGTGCAGACCAGCACGTCCACCTTGCCGTTGCGGAAGGCGCGCAGCGCCTGCTCGCGGGCGCCCTGGCCGAGGTCGCCGTGGACCGCGCCGGAGGCGAAACCGCGCTGCTGGAGCTGGTCGGCGAGGTCCGCCGCCGTCCGCTTGGTGCGGCAGAAGATCATCGCGAGGCCGCGGCCGTCGGCCTGCAGTATCCGCGCGACCATCTCGGGCTTGTCCATGTTGTGCGCGCGGTAGATGAACTGCGCGGTGTTGCGCACCGTCGCGCCCTCGTCGTCCGGCGAGGTGGCGCGGATGTGCGTCGGCTGCGACATGTAGCGGCGCGCGAGGCCGATGACCGCGCCCGGCATGGTCGCCGAGAACAGCATGGTCTGGCGGCGCGCCGGAAGCAGGTTGATGATCTTCTCGACGTCGGGCAGGAAGCCCAGGTCGAGCATCTCGTCGGCCTCGTCCAGGACGAGGCCCCGGATGTGGCTCAGGTCGAGCTTCTTCTGTCCGGCGAGGTCCAGCAGACGGCCCGGGGTGCCGACGATGACGTCGACGCCCTTCTTGAGGGCTTCCACCTGGGGCTCGTAGGCGCGGCCGCCGTAGATGGCGAGCACCCGGACGTTGCGGACCTTGCCGGCGGTGAGCAGGTCGTTCGTCACCTGCGTGCACAGCTCGCGCGTCGGGACGACGACGAGGGCCTGCGGGGCGTCGGTCAGCTGCTCGGGCTTGGCCCGGCCCGCCTCGACGTCCGCGGGGACGGTGACGCGCTCGAGGAGCGGGAGGCCGAAGCCGAGCGTCTTGCCGGTGCCGGTCTTGGCCTGGCCGATGACGTCGGTGCCCGAGAGGGCGACGGGGAGCGTCATCTCCTGGATGGGGAAGGGAGTCATGATGCCGACGGCCTCAAGGGCTTCGGCCGTCTCGGGAAGGATTCCGAGCTCTCGGAAAGTCGTAGTCAGGGTGCTGCCTCTTCTGTGTACGCGGTGCGAGGCGAGCGCGGGGGTCGTGTCGGACCGTGCCGGGGACGTCGGCCGCTCTTGGCGGGCGGGCCGAGTGGCATGGGACCACAGCCGACGCTCGAGCGCTCGTACCGCTGAGGGTCCCTCCGGATGCCGTACGCACTGTGCCGTACGGGCGAGGAGGGCTGTCGGGCGGAGCCGATCGGGCCTCCGACCGGGCATCCTCATTCGTGCGGCCGGTCGAAATACTCGCCGGGCGCATTACCACCATACCCCGGAATCGCGCACATGCGATGGCCGGATAGGTCACGTAGTCGTCATCACACTGGATGAGCAGGGACTTCCGCGCTCCGGCGGGCGGGCTATTGTGCGCTTCATGACGACGCCTGACAACGCCGCTGACACACCCGCCGAGACCCCCGCCGCGTCCGCCGGACCCTCCGCCGACGCCGCTCCCACGGCCACCGGAGTCGCCGCGCAGGACTGGGACACGGCCTCCGTCGACCCGCAGTACCGCGCCGCCGTCGTCGACCTCCTCGGCGCTCTCGCGTACGGGGAGCTGGCGGCGTTCGAACGGCTCGCTGAGGACGCCAAACTGGCGCCGACGCTCGCCGACAAGGCGGAGCTGGCGAAGATGGCGTCGGCCGAGTTCCACCACTTCGAGAGGTTGCGGGACCGGCTCTCGGCGGTCGGCGCGGAGCCCACGGAGGCGATGGACCCGTTCGTCGCCGCTCTCGACGGCTTCCACCGTCAGACGGCGCCGTCGGACTGGCTGGAGGGCCTGGTCAAGGCCTACGTCGGCGACTCGATCGCCAGCGACTTCTACCGTGAGGTCGCGGCACGTCTCGACGCGGACACCCGCCGCCTGGTGCTCGCCGTCCTCGACGACACCGGGCACGCGAGCTTCGCGGTCGAGAAGGTCCGCGCCGCGATCGACGCCGACCCGCGCGTGGGCGGACGGCTGGCCCTGTGGGCACGGCGCCTGATGGGCGAGGCCCTGTCCCAGTCGCAGCGGGTGGTCGCCGACCGCGACGCCCTGTCGACGATGCTGGTCGGCGGCGTCGCCGACGGCTTCGACCTCGCGGAGGTCGGCCGGATGTTCTCCCGCATCACCGAGGCCCACACCAAGCGCATGGCGGCACTCGGCCTGGCGGCGTAGCCGTTCCGGCCGGGAACGCCGGGGGACCGGGACCGGGACGCGTTGGGGGTTGGCCTACGGTGCCTCGTGCGGGCACCGGGGCCGCCCGCCGGGTTCCCGGTGGTTCTGAGCAGTGAAAGGCCGTCGCACCGACATCCGGTGCGACGGCCTTTCGTGTTCACGTGTTCACGTGCGCCCGCTGTCCTGCGTGCGGCGGCTACGCCGTCGCCGAGCGGCGGCGAAAGCGCTCGGCCGGGCGCAGCAGCAGGGACAGCAGCGCCGCCGACACGGCGACCGCGCCGACCAGCATGACCAGGAAGTGGCCCGTGCCCAGCGCCGAATGGGTCAGGAACGCGCCGAGAAGGGCGCCTGCCACGCCGGTCGACAGGACGAGACTCCGGGCCGGCAGACGGTGCGGCAGCCGGTGGGCGGCCGCCCACGCCAGCGCCAGACCGAGCAACGCGGAGCCGAGCGCTTCCAAGAACAACATGAGGTCCCTCCCGCACGGCCGGGGCAATTCGGTCGTAGCCGGTCCTACCCCTGACGTGCGGAATGCAATCCTCCCCCTGTGTGTGAACTGTGGCCGGTCCGTGGGCGTGCCGAGAGGGAGGGCGGAAGCGGCGGGAGGACGTGGACGCCGGGACGGGAGGGACGCCAGGGGTGCGAGGGACGTGGAGGGTGCGGGGGCGTCAGGGGCGTGGAGGAGGGGTGAGCACGGGGGCGCGAGGGGCGGCGAAGGCGAGGGCGGCGGCGGAACGCGAGGGGCCCGGTGGCGGTGCGACGCCGTTGCTCGTCGCGGTGCCACCGGGCCCCTCGCCCAGGCTGTCGAACTACAGCGCGCTGAATCCCACCTTGCGCTGGGTGGGCTCGCCGAGCTCCACGTACGCGAGGCGGTCGGCCGGAACCAGGACCTTGCGGCCGTGGTCGTCCACCAGGCTCAGCAGCTGCGACTTGCCTGCCAGCGCCTCGGACACCGCGTGCTCGACCTCTTCCGGGGTCTGACCGCTCTCCAGAACGATCTCGCGGGGCGCGTGCTGCACGCCGATCTTGACCTCCACGGCTATGTCCCTCCGACGGTCAGTGAAGTGCGCGTTCGTCCGCGCTGTACGCAGCACACATTAGCCCGGTGAGGGGACGTCCACGCTCCGTCCGAGAACGCCACGAGCGAACAGCGGACGGGAACAAGGAAGCGGTCGGTGCTGCCCGGCACGCGGACCGGTGTCTCAGTGCTGCTCAATGCCGTGCAGCGGGAATCCGGCGATGCCCCGCCACGCCAGGGACGTGAGGAGCTGCACCGCCTGATCGCGCGGCACGCTGCGGTCGCTGTGCAGCCAGGAACGGGCCACGACCTGGGCCAGGCCGCCCAGCCCCGAGGCGAGCAGCATCGACTCCGCCCGCGAGAGACCGGTGTCCTCGGCGATGACGTCGCAGATGGCCTCCGCGCACTGGAACGTGACCCGGTCGACGCGCTCGCGTACCGCGGGCTCGTTCGTCAGGTCCGACTCGAAGACCAGCCGGAAGGCGCCGCCCTCGTCCTCCACGTACGCGAAGTAGGCGTCCATCGTGGCCCGTACGCGCAGCTTGTTGTCGGTGGTCGACGCCAGTGCGGCCCGCACCGAGTCGAGGAGCGACTCGCAGTGCTGGTCCAGCAGGGCGAGGTAGAGGTCGAGCTTGCCCGGGAAGTGCTGGTAGAGCACCGGCTTGCTCACGCCCGCCCGCTCCGCGATGTCGTCCATCGCGGCCGAGTGGTAGCCCTGCGCCACGAACACTTCCTGCGCGGCGCCCAGCAGCTGGTTCCGTCGGGCACGGCGCGGCAGGCGCGTGCCTCGCGGGCGCGCCGCCTCTGTCTGCTCGATGGCTGTCACGCCGCCTCCCAAAATTGTCCACGTGCGGTGTGCGCCGCGCCGCCATCGTACTTTTCGGTAACCGTGCTGTGCGCGGTGCGAGCGCAGAATTTCACGGACCGGACGGCGGCGAAAGTGGCGCAGGAGACCCCGTACAGGGGTGAACCGGGCAAGTGACGGGCTACCGGTAGTCGTCCTCGTTGATCGAGACGATCCTGGCCTGGTCCAGGCGGTCGGCCTCGTTCGCCTTGTCCGGGTCCGTTTCGGCCGGTGAGTCGTCGTCCTGCGGAGTCAGGTCGGTCTGCTGCTCGGCGGCGTCGGCCTCGGGGGCCTCCGTGTCCAGGTTCTCCTGGCTCGCGTCCTGCTCCGCGAAGGTCTCGGGGTCCGTCGGATCGACTGTCATGGTTCCTCTTCCCGAGCGGTTCGAGGTGCGCTCATGTAGGGATCCGGTCCGTGTACGAGTGCCCTCGTTGGCAGCCTAGGAGACACACGATTCCCGCGCCATGCGATCCGGCGGCCGTTTCGCGGCGGCCAGGGAGTACGGACAGGGGCGGGCGTGGCGGGCCCGGGTACGGGAGACACGTACAGAGGGCGCGTGTCGAGGCACGGCAGAGCGCTGACGGTGTGTGATGGCGAACACATCAACCCGCGTGTGATCGTCTCGTAACATTGCCGCATGTCTTCGACCGAGCTGCCATCCGTACTGGCCTCCACCGTCACACCGAAGGTGGGTTCCGTCAGGGTCGCGGAGGGCGAGCGGCTGCGGTCGGTCGGCCTTCCGGGGATCACGCTCCGTGTGCGGTCGAGACCGCCGGCGCGCGAGGGCCTGCCCCGGGCGCTGTACGTGCACGGCCTGGGCGGTTCCTCGCAGAACTGGTCGGCGCTGATGCCGCTGCTCGACGGACTCGTCGAGAGCGAGGCCCTCGATCTTCCCGGCTTCGGGGACTCCCCACCGCCGGACGACGGCGACTACTCGGTCACCGGGCACGCCCGCGCGGTCATCCGCTATCTCGACGCGGCCGGACACGGGCCCGTCCACCTCTTCGGGAACAGCCTGGGCGGGGCCGTCACGACCCGTATCGCCGCGGTCCGCCCCGACCTGGTGCGCACGCTGACACTCGTCTCGCCCGCGCTGCCGGAGATCCGGGTCCAGCGGTCGGCGATCCCCACGGGCCTGCTGGCCGTCCCCGGAGTCGCCCGGCTGTTCACCCGGCTCACCCGCGACTGGACCGCCGAGCAGCGCGTACGCGGGGTCACGGCCCTCTGCTACGGCGACCCCCGGCGGGTCACGCCCGAGGGCTTCCGCAACGCCGTCGAGGAGATGGAGCGGCGGCTCGCCCTGCCCTACTTCTGGGACGCGATGGCCCGGTCGGCGCGCGGCGTCGTGAACGCGTACACGCTGGGCGGCCAGCACGGGCTGTGGCGTCAGGCCGAACGCGTGCTGGCGCCGACCCTCCTGGTCTACGGAGGGCGCGACCAGCTCGTCGGCTACCGGATGGCCGCTCGGGCGGCGCGCGCCTACCGCGAATCCCGGCTGCTGACGCTTCCGGACGCGGGCCACGTCGCGATGATGGAGTACCCGGAGGCCGTGGCCAGGGGGTTCCGTGAACTCCTTGCGGACACAGGAGAGTTGGGCGACTCTGCAGGGGTGAGTGAGTCGACCGGTGCGCAGGGTCCGGCATCCGCCGCAGGCGGGGTGCCGAGCGTGCCGACGGTGGCGGACGCCCCCGAGATCACCGACGCGGAGAGCTGAGGGCGGCGTGGGACGTCACAGTCGCAGGGGACGGCCCGGCAAGGGCGGCACCGCCGACACACCGGCAACCCCGGCTCCGCGCCCGGCCGCGGCCGAGGCCCCAGGGGTCTTCCCGGCTCCGCAGGGCTTTCCGGCTCCGCAGGGTTTCCTGGCTCCGGACGGCAGCCGACGACCGGGGGCGATGCCGCCCCGGGGCTTCACTGGTCAGCAAGGTCAGCAAGGTCAGCAAGGTCAGCAAGGTCAGCAAGGTCAGCAGGGGCAGCAGGGGCAGCAGGGTCAGTACGGACGGCAGGGTCAGCAAGGCGGGCCGGGGGCCATGGGGCAGTCGGCGGCCACGGGTCAACCGGGGCCCGGCCGGCAGGCGCCGCCCCGGTCCGGCGGGCTTCCGCCCCGGGGTGCCACACGCTTCGCCGACGGCACGCCCGCGCAAGGGGTGCCTCGCTACCCCGACGGCACGCCCGCGCACGGCGTGCCCCAGGTTCGCGGGGGGCATCCCGAGCAGCGGGAAGGCGGCGGGGGCTGGGGAGAGCCCAGTGGCGGGCAGACGGGTGCGGCCACCGGTCACGGCGCCCCGCAGGGGCGACCGGGACCGCGGCTCCCCGGCCAGCGCCAGGGCCCCGGCCCCTTCCCGCCGGCCCCTCCCGGGCACCGGAAGGGCCCCACGGGGCCCCGGCAGGCCTACGTCGACGCCTTCGACGGGACCCGGGGCGGCCACGGCGCCGAGGGCGAGGACGACGTCGACGTCTTCGCCCCCCGGCCCTCCCCGGCCCGCCGCGCCGACCTCCACGCCACCGGCACCGGCACGGTCGGCGGGACCGAACCCCGGGGCGCCGACGTGCCGCCGGCCGGGGCGCCGGAGAAGGGCAAGGGCGGCAAGAGCCGGGCGTTCACCGGGATCGCCGCGGCGGCCGTGACGACGGTGCTCGCCGTCGTCGTGGCGGGCCAGGTCGCCGACGGACGTGACGACGCGGACGCCCGCCCCCAGGCCGCCGACGGCACCGGCAGGGACGTACGCGACTCCACCTCGCGCGGACAGGACCGGCCCGCCCCGTCGACGACGGCGAAGGCGGTCCCGCTGACGTACGACCAGAAGATGGGCAGGACGTACCCGCTGAGCGCGACACTCAAGGCGTCCGGGCACTTCGCCACCGTGCCGGGTACCGACAAGGCCCCGGGCAAGGGGCGCAGGTGGACCTACCGGGTCGACGTGGAGAAAGGGCTCGGCCTCGACGCGGAACTCTTCGCGCAGGCCGTGCAGAAGACCCTGAACGACGACCGCAGCTGGGCCCACGACGGCGCCCGGACCTTCGAGCGGATCTCCTCCGGGAAGCCCGACTTCGTGATCACGCTGGCGAGTCCCGGGACGACCGCGGTCTGGTGCGCCAAGTCCGGCCTGGACACCGCCGAGGACAACGTCTCCTGCGACTCCGCCGCCACCGACCGCATCATGGTCAACGCCTACCGCTGGGCGCAGGGTTCCAAGACCTTCGGAGACCACATCCACGCGTACCGGCAGATGCTGATCAACCACGAAGTCGGCCACCGTCTCGGTTTCAACCACGTCAACTGCAGCAAGGACGGCGAACTCGCCCCGGTCATGCAGCAGCAGACCAAGTTCCTCGACCACGACGGAATCCACTGCAAGGCCAATCCCTGGCGCTACCCCGAGGGTTGACGGGTGAGGCGCCCACCCGGCGTCGCACCGCGCTGTCCCGTCGTCGTCGGACGCGAGGCCGTCCGATGATCGCGTGACGAGGACAAACGCGTCCCGAGCGGGAAAGTTACGGCTGTTCACCCCTTCTGGTGGTGCGACGGACAACCGTCCGTCGTACCACCGCCTTGTCCGCATACGTTCGTCCCGCTGCGAGCCGCCGGGCCGACGGCGGGCCACACAAGGGAGATCGGAGGTGCACTCGTGCGCATAGGACTGCTTACGGAGGGTGGCTATCCGTATGTGAGCGGTGACGCCAGACTCTGGTGCGACCGGCTCGTACGCGGACTCGGTCGGCACGAGTTCGACATCTACGCGCTCAGCCGCAGCGAGCGCCAGGAGGGCGAGGGCTGGGTCCAGCTCCCGCCCCAGGTCACCCGGGTGCGCACGGCGCCCCTGTGGACCGTCGAGGACGACGGGATCACCTACGGGCGCCGCGCGCGGCGCCGGTTCACGGAGTACTACCGGGAACTGGCGACGGCGGTGTGCTCGGGTCCCGGCGCGGGGCCCGGGCCGGAGGCGCCCGTCGGGGTCGGGGCGTCCGCCGGGGCCGGGGCGGCGTCCGAGGTGCCCCCCGAGGCCTCCGACGGCCTTGAGGCGGACCGTTTCGGCACCGCGTTGTACGGACTGGCCGAACTCGCCCGTGACGAGGGCGGACTGGTCGGAGCGCTGCGCTCCGAGGCCGCCGTGCGCGAACTGGAGCGCGCCTGCCGCGCACCCGGCGCACTCCGGGCGGCGCACACCGCGCATGTCCCCGACCTGCTCGCCGTCGCCGCCCACATCGAGCGCGCGCTGCGTCCCCTCTCGCTCGACTGGTACGAGGGCGACGGGCTCGGCTCCGTCGACCTCTGCCACGCCACGGCCGGCGGCTCCGCCGCCCTCCCCGGGCTGCTGGCGCGGCACTTCTTCGGGGTTCCCCTGCTGGTCACGGAGTACGGCGTGCAGCTGCGTGCCCACTACCTGGCCTCGGCCGACGCCTCCCCGGCGGTGCGGGCCCTGCTCGCCGCCTTCCACGGACGGCTGGCCCGCGAGGTCTACCGGCAGGCCGCGCTGATCACCCCCGGCAACGCGCACGCCCGCCGCTGGCAGGAGCGCTGCGGCGCCGACCGCGCCAAGCTCCGCACCGTCTACCCCGGCATGGAGGCCACCCGGTTCGCCGACGTGGGGGAGAGGGCGGAGGACGCCGACCCGGACACGCTGGTGTGGATCGGCCGCGTCGAACCGGCCAAGGACCTGGTGTCCCTGCTCCACGCCTTCGGCGAGGTGCGCAAGCAGGTGCCGGGGGCCCGGCTGCGGATCGTCGGCGCCCCGACGGACGCCGAGGGCGTCGCCTACCTCGGCCACTGCCGGGCGCTCGCCGCACACCTCTTCCCGGACGAGGCGGAAGGGGCGTACGCGATCGGTGACAACCCGGTGCGCTTCGAGGAGATCGGCGGCCCACGGACCCCGAGTCTCGCGGAGGCCTACGCGGCGGGAGCCGTGATCGTCCTGTCGAGCGTCGTCGAGGGCTTCCCGATCAGCCTGGTCGAGGCCATGTTCTGCGGCCGGGCCACGGTCTCCACGGATGTGGGCGCCGTCGTCGAGGTCATCGGCGGCACCGGGCTCGTGGTGCCGCCGCGCAACCCGCGCGCCCTCGCCGAGGCGTGCGTGGCGCTGCTGCGGGACCCCGCACGGCGCACGCGACTCGGCGCGGCCGCACGCGCGCGTGCGCTCGAACTCTTCACCGTCGAGCAGAACGTCGCCGCGTTCCACGGCCTCTACCTGGAGATCGTCTCGCACGGACCGGCGCGGCCCGCGTACGTGGACGACACGGCCGAACCGCTCCCCTTCGCGGTGCCCGCGGAGATGCACGTGCCCGGCGGCTGGACGGAGTCCCGGCTCGCCGTCGCAGGCCGCACACCGAGCTGGGCGGCGGGTAATCCGGTCCGTGCCACCATCCAGGCGCCGGAGCAGGACCGCGCGCCGGGGCAGGTACCCGTTCCGGCGGGGGAGGCCACCCGATGAGCACCGTGGACGCGGGGCGCGCGTCGGGAACGGCCGCGCCGGCGAGGGCGGCCGATGCGGGCGGGCCGACGAGGGCGGCCGAGCCTCGGGCGACCGCGCAGGCGCAGGGGAGCCCCGAGGCGCCAGAGGCTGCCGAGGCACCGGTGACGGCTGCGCCACCCAGGACCTTGAAGGCGACGAGGACGACCGAGGCGTCAGGGACAACCGAGGCGTCAGGGACAACCGAGGCGGCGGACGCCGGGGAGAAGGCCCGCCGAGGCGGTGCCGACCCCGTCAAGGCCCTGATGCACCGGCACCGGAGACTCTGCGAGCGTGCGGTGGACCCCCTGGAGATCGCCGCCGGACTGGAGGCGCACGGGGTGACCGACCGGACCGCCGCGCGCTTCCGGCACCGGGACGTCTTCTCCCTCGCCGAGGAGATGTACGCGCGGGCGTCCCGTGACGCGGAACCGCGCACACCCCGCGCCGCCCCGGCCCCGTCCGGCTCGCGCACCGCGACCTGGGCCGTGCTCACCCTGCTGCCCGGCGCCCTGAGCGTGGCCGTCGTGGCCGGGTGGCGGTTCACCGACGGGCAGCCCCGCCCGGTGGCCGCCGCCGTGGCCGTCCTCGCCGTGGCGGCCGGCCTCGCGGCGGCGGTTCGCCGCGGCCCCCTGCGGGCCACCGCCCGGACCTCCGCCGGCACCCGCACCTGGACGTACGGCCTGATCGCGTACGCCCTGTTCGGGAACGGACTGCTCCGCGCCGGACTAGACGGCGGACCCGACGAACTCTGGCCCGTGGCCACCCCCTCTCTCCTCGCCCTGACCCTGTCCTGCGCCCCGGCGGCCTGGTGCGCCCACCTCTTCGACCTGCGCGCCCGCCGCAGGCTCACCGCCAGCCGGGGCCTCGACGAGTTCGCCGCCTCCGTACGGCCGCTGCTGTTCGGCGTGTTCGGACTCTTCCTGTGCGCCCTGTGGGCGCTGCTCGCCCTGTGCGGGGCACTCCTCGACGAACCCGTCGCCCACGCCGGAGCCGGCGCGCTCGGCGCGCTGCTCATGCTCGCCCGGCTGCTGACGACGCACGGCTTCACGCACGCCCCGGCCGTCGTCGTCAGGGCCGCGGGCGTGGCCGAGGCGACCGCCCTGGCCACGGTGTTCGCCGGACGGCTCCCCGGGCTCCACGCCGTGTCGACGCCGGTCGAGTCCGCCGTCCGCACCTGCGGCCCGGGCGTCGTCCCCGCCGCCGTGTGCGGCGCGGCCGCGCTCGTACTGCTCCTGCACTCGGCGCGCACCCTGACCCGCGCCTCGGCCCACGCGACACCGTCCGAGGCGCCGTGAGCCGCACCCCAACCTCAGGACCCGAGGCCCGGCCCCGGTTCTGACCACCCCTCTCCCGCGGGGCCGACACCGCGGGCCTTCCCCTCGACCCACGGCATCACCCCGAAGGAGAAAGCCAGATGATCACCTCCCGAACCGGAGAATCCGCCCCGGGAGCCGCCCGATGAGGGTCCTGCTGATCGGAGCCAACGGATATCTGGGCCGATTCGTCGCCGACAGACTGCTCGCCGATCCGGCCGTGCAGCTCACCGTGCTCGGCCGGGGCGACGACGCCGACGTACGCTTCGACCTCGCGTCCGGCAGCCCGGGCGCACTGACCCGGTTCCTGGACGCGGTGCATCCCGGAGTCGTCGTCAACTGCGCCGGCACCACCCGCGGCGGAGCCCGCGAGCTGACCCGGCACAACACCGTCGCCGTCGCCACCGTCTGCGAGGCCCTGCGCCGCAGCGGCTGCGGGGCACGGCTCGTACAGATCGGCTGCGCCGCCGAGTACGGCCCGAGCCAGCCGGGCTCCTCCACGGCCGAGGACGCGGTGCCGCGCCCCGGCGGCCCGTACGGCGTCAGCAAACTCGCCGCCACCGAACTCGTCCTCGGCTCCGACCTCGACGCCGTGGTCCTGCGCGTGTTCTCGCCCGCCGGCCCCAGCACCCCGGCCGGATCCCCGCTCGGCCGCCTCGCGGAGGCCCTGCGGCGGGCCATGCAGTCGGGCGACGGCGAGCTCAAGCTCGGTGGCCTCGGCATCCAGCGCGACTTCATCGACGTACGCGACGTCGCCCGCGCCGTCCACGCCGCCTCGCTCTCCGCCGCGCAGGGCGTCATCAACATCGGCTCCGGGCGGGCCGTGCGCCTGCGCGACGCCGCCGCCGTGCTCGCCCGGGTCGCCGGGTACGGCGGATCCCTGCACGAACTCGACGGGCCGCCCGGCCCGTCCGGGCCCGTCCGGCCCGTCCTGGGCCATCCACGGCCCGACCCGGACCACGTGGCCCCGGTCGGCCACCCGTACCCGGACGGCTGCGGCAGCTGGCAGCAGGCCGACGTGCGCACCGCACGCGACCGGCTCGGCTGGCGCCCCCGGATCAACCTGGAGGAGTCCCTCGCCGACATCTGGATGGAGGCCGCGTGCCGTATCTGACCAGCGCCGCGCCGGGCACCGCCAGTACCGGACTGGGGCTGGGCTTCGGCGTCCCCGGCTACGCCCACCCCCTCGTCGCCCCCCTGGAGTGGAAGGAACTCACCCGCCCCCACGCCCCGCTGCACTGGGTCGCCCTGAACGTCGCCAACGGTCCCGGCTCCCGGCCCGACCCACGGTGCCTGGAGGCGGCCGGCCGGCTGCGCAACGCGGGAGTGCGCGTCCTCGGCAGGCTGGACACCGCCCACGGCGCCCGCCCGCTGCAGGAACTGCACTCCGACGCCCGCCGGTACCTCGACTGGTACCGCGTCGACGGATTCCTGCTGCACCGCTGCCCGACCGAGCGCACCGCGCTGCCCCCGGTCCGGCGCGCGGTCGGCTCGCTGCGCACACTCCTCGGCGGCGGCCACATCGTCCTGGGCCACGGCGCCCATCCGTACCCCGGATACGCGCTCTGCGCCGACCAGCTGGTGACCTTCACCGGACCCTGGAGCGCGTACCGCTGGTCGCAGGTGGCCGAGTGGACCGCCGACCACCCGCCCGAGCGGTTCTGCCACTTCGTGCACAGCGTGCCCCGGGGTCATCTCGACGAGGCGCTGCGCATCGCCCGCTGGCAAGGCGCCTCGACGATCTACTTCACCGACCGCACCGATCACCACGGGCGAGCCGACCCCTGGGAGGCCCTGCCCGGCTACTGGGACGACATTGTCTCGCGGATCGGAACGGGTGTCTCGGAATGAAGAAGGGCGTGGCAGTGTTACGGAGAGAACAACCGTAGTGATTGACCGACCAACGGAGTCCCCGTGTCGCTGCCACCCCTGGTAGAGCCCGCTCCTGAGCTCACCGTAGACGAGGTCCGCAGGTACTCCCGCCACCTGATCATCCCCGATGTGGGGATGGACGGGCAGAAGCGGCTGAAGAACGCCAAGGTGCTCTGTGTGGGCGCCGGCGGGCTCGGATCGCCGGCGCTGATGTACATGGCCGCCGCGGGCGTGGGCACGCTCGGCATCGTGGAGTTCGACGAGGTCGACGAGTCGAACCTGCAGCGCCAGATCATCCACAGCCAGGCCGACATCGGCCGCTCCAAGGCGCAGTCCGCCCGCGACACCGTGCTGGGCATCAACCCGTACGTGAACGTCGTCCTGCACGAAGAGCGGCTCGAGGCCGACAACGTGATGGACATCTTCAGCCAGTACGACCTGATCGTCGACGGCACGGACAACTTCGCCACCCGCTACCTGGTCAACGACGCGTGCGTGCTGCTGAACAAGCCGTACGTGTGGGGATCGATCTACCGCTTCGACGGCCAGGCGTCGGTCTTCTGGTCCGAGCATGGTCCCTGCTACCGCTGCCTCTACCCGGAGCCCCCGCCGCCGGGCATGGTCCCGTCCTGCGCCGAGGGCGGCGTCCTGGGCGTGCTCTGCTCGTCCATCGGCTCGATCCAGGTCAACGAGGCCATCAAGCTTCTCGCGGGCATCGGCGAGCCGCTGGTCGGCCGCCTGATGATCTACGACGCCCTGGAGATGCAGTACCGCCAGGTCAAGGTCCGCAAGGACCCGAACTGCGCGGTCTGCGGCGAGAACCCGACCGTCACCGAGCTCATCGACTACGAGGCCTTCTGCGGCGTCGTGTCCGAGGAGGCCCAGGAGGCGGCGGCCGGCTCGACGATCACTCCCAAGCAGCTCAAGGAGTGGATCGACGACGGCGAGAACATCGAGCTCATCGACGTCCGCGAGCCCAACGAGTTCGAGATCGTCTCCATTCCGGGCGCCCGGCTGGTCCCGAAGAACGAGTTCCTCATGGGCACCGCCCTGGAGAGCCTCCCGCAGGACCGGAAGATCGTCCTGAACTGCAAGACGGGTGTCCGCAGTGCGGAAGTCCTCGCGGTCCTGAAGGCCGCGGGCTTCTCCGACGCGGTCCACGTCGGCGGCGGCGTGATCGGCTGGGTCAACCAGATCGAGCCGGAGAAGCCGGTCTACTAGACCCAATACCGGTGACTTAGGGGGCGATTCGCTCGTTGTTGTTGGTGTGCCGAGAGCGGGTCAGTTGAAGTCATCTGTTGAGCGGCTGTCGGACCGAG